>QMIT01000019.1 GCA_024434115.1 Chloroflexota bacterium | reverse complement strand
GGCGCGGCGCAACTGCCCCATTTCCTGTTCCGTCAGTTCGAGTTGTCTTTTTGTCATCCCCTTGTATTACTTCATTTGGGTATGTTTTCGGAAGTCCATAAGTTTCCAAATACTGAATGGATTCGGCATTCCCAATTCGGGCTAATGCGAAACAATAGGACAATGAAGGGAAATACTTTAACAATTTCTCACCAATGATAGGGGTGAATTTTTCTCGTTTGCCAAAGCCACACAGCCAAATCCCAACCAATTGATAGCGCCAATTTAGGTACTCCATCAATAGATCCAAAATATCTACATCTGTATTACCAAGAGTTTTTTGAATTTGGTTTGCTAAAGATTCCCGTTTGGAACTAGATAATTCTTGGATATTATCTATAAAGTCGGAGTCGTTAAACTTCTCAAATAAAGGTTCAACCCATTTGAAGTAAAAATCTACGGGGTCGCCTTGTTTTATCCATGAAGTATGTAAGTGCTGACGCACCTGAAGAATATTCTCAACAAAAGAGTCCAACCTATTTGCCTCTGCATCCTTTTCGGATGGGAAAGTTCCAAAATCAGCGTGAATGTTTAATGGAACTTTTTCTAAAAGAATAGCTTCTCCATCTTCTCTATAGATCATTCCGAAGAGACCGTTTGCAATTTTTAGTACGTCTAAGAACTGTGCATGAACTGACGACGAAGCTTCCAATAAAAGACTCAATACCGGTTGTTGCGGCCCGAAACGAAAACTAGGCATGTTTTTCAGAGCACTTTATGTGTAGGTAAATATAGCCAATTGGGTATTCGTGACTATCGTTAGCAGAATTGCCTCTCTGGGAAGCATAAAATAGGATTGAGTCGTCTTTGGGAAATAGGAGAGTTGTATCTAGCTTCACCTCACTACCTAATTTGAGTTCAATGTCTTCGTTTTTGAAATGTGAAGTGAATGGAAGATGAAGGACTTTCTCGTTAGGGAGAGCAAGGTTTAATCCATGCCCTTGATTTGGAGCAGCAATACTTGCAGTTGCTAGAAGTGCTTCCTCAAGATCGGCAATGTGAAAATATAAATCAATGCTGTAGTTTAAACCCATATAACACCTACATAAAAAAGGGATTCGCAAGCCTTGCGAACCCCTAGATTACCTCAACTCTGTCGAGAACTATAACTTTAGTCGCCAGCAGGGGTGGGCACGGAGGCAGGCGGCTCCATTTCGATGATGCCGACCTTGTTGGCTTGTTCGCCACCCTTCCAGCGGATACGGGGCACAATCGCGTCGGGGATGATGCGATCTTTGAACTGTACCACGCGCTGAATCACGCTTTCGACCAGCGATTCTTGCAGATAACGCGGTTTCAGGCCGAGATCGAGCAAGTTGGTGTGGGTGGGGTTGTAATAATGCTCTTCCATCTCGACACGCGGGTTTTCATAATGGGCGATTTCAACCTCAATGCCGACTTTCGCCGCCGCGTCACGCACGATGTAGGCCAAATCGCGCACCGAGAACGATTCAGTGAATTGATTAAATACACGCATCCGATTATCTTTGGGTGGGTTCAACATCGCCAACTCAACACATTGGATGGTGTCGCGGATGTTGAGATACCCGCGTGTTTGGTCGCCCTTACCAAAAAGGGTCAAGGGGATACCTGCAACGGCCTGTACACAAAAACGATTCAGGGCCGTGCCAAACGACTCATCATAATCGAAACGGGTCAGCAGGCGGTCATCCATATTGACTTCATTGGTTTCGATGCCATAGACCACGCCTTGATTCAGGTCGGTGGCTTTGAGACCCCATATACGGCAGGCGAACATGATATTATGACTATCATGCACTTTGGTTAGGTGATAGAACGACCCCGGTTGTTTGGGGAAGGGCAACAAATCTTTACGCCCGTTGTGTTCAATCTCAATCCAGCCCTCTTCAATATCAATATTCGGCGTGCCATATTCCCCCATTGTGCCGAGTTTAATCAGATGGGCATTGGGCACATGGTCACGCATGGCAAACAAAACATGCAGGGTGCCAATCACATTGTTTTGATGGGTTTGTACAGCATGTTGAACGCTAATCATTGAATACGGGGCGCTAGGGATTTCGCCATAGTGAACAATGGCATCGGGGCGGAATTCGGCAAAAACATGATTGGTAAATTCCCACTGACTCAGATCGCCAATATAGGGAGTAATCGTCTTGCCGGTGATTTCTTTCCACGCCTGAATACGTTGATGCAGCGAAGCGATGGGCGTCAAACTATCGGTGCCGCGTTCCATGTGCATCTGACGACGCAGGAAGTTATCTACAACCGCGACCTCGTGGCCTCTATTCGAAAAATACATTGCGGTAGGCCAGCCGAGATAGCCGTCACCGCCAAGAATCAATACGCGCATAGTTAACTAAATCTCCTTACGGACAATTTCTTACGTAGGAACGGACTATTTATATATCCCAATTGAGTAAAAACACAGGGGAAAAATGTGAGTTACGGCAAGGTGAAATATTTTTTAACCTTACTCCATCAAATCGCTCCATGTTGAAGCTGCTTTTTTGGGCTGTTGGGTTTCTTCCTGTTGTACACCTAAGCGTGCGGCGAAACGTGTTTCACTAGGCAATGGAGCAAGGCGGCGAATGGTAGCGCGGGCGGTATCCTGCTGCTGGGCCGACATGGGACGGGTCTCTTCATCCACAGGAATAAGGACACTGATCTTAGTGCCTTTGCCCTTCGTACTTTCGATATGCAGGGCGGCATCAATGAGTTCAGCCCGTTCGCGCATATTGACCATGCCGAGGCTGCCACGCTGATAATAATTGGCGTTGACGACTGCTTCGACATCAAACCCCGCACCATCGTCCTCAATTTCAGCGATAATATAGTCGTTACTTTGTTGAAAGAGACGAATCCAAATATTTCTAGCTTTAGCATGTTTTAGGGCATTATTGGCCGCTTCTTCAACTACGTAAAACAGCACCCCTTGTACATTGGTTTCTAGCCAGACTTCCAACTGTTCGTCGGCTTCGACGGTAAATTGGGTGGGATGTTGATCCTCCAATTTTTTCGCCAATTCTTTGAGGGCTGCCACCAAACCTTGTGTTTCCAATACCAATGGGCGCAGGGTAAAGAGCATATGGCGGATTTCTTTGGTGGTCTTGGTCGCCATCTCGCCCACTTTTTGCAGTTCCTCAAATACTGCTGGAAACTGCTTATTTTTTAGCATTTTTTGGATGAGGTCAACGCGGGTAGCAATCATAGCAACCGTCTGAGTCGGGCCGTCATGCAAATCGCGGGCCAATTTTTTGCGGGCATCTTCCTCAATCGAAACAATGCGCTCTTTTTCATCCAACAGGTTTTGATACAACACTGCATTCTGTAGAGCAATCGTAGCTTGGGTGGCAATAGCGGTCAGTAAGGCAATCGAACCGGGCGAGAAAGCGTTGGCTTGTTCGCTGCCGAAGACCATCACACCGAAATTTTCAAATCCAGCCCGCAACGGCACTGCCATAACCGAATTTGTCCCCTGAAACGCCACAAAAAAGCGCAGTTCAGGGTCTTGGGTCGCGTTTTTGCCCATGACAGGTTCGGCTTTTTTGAGGGCTTCCCCCAAAATACCATCCCGCCCTTGCAGACGCACTTTTTCGTCCACACGGGTTAAACGACGTGCCGCTGCGACGTGCATCATATTATCATCTTTGCGGAACAGTAGAATGGCGCTAATCAGGCGGGCTGTTTCCGAAGCGCCCAGTTCACGCAGTCCAAGAGCGCCAATTTCAAGCGATGCTTCTAAGACCCGGTGGTAATCAAGCGTGGAACTGAGGGTCGAGGAGAGTTCATAAATCGCTTTGGCCCGTTGTTGGGCATTGCGGAGCCGCTGCGTCTCGATTTCCATCTGCTGGGCGGCCTGCGCTGATAATTTTGACCGCGTGACGCCCCAGATCAACCCGCCGATGCTGAGGATTAGGCCAATCAGCGCGACCACAACAGCAAGCCCACTCCCAAGTATCAATAACACGCCAAAACCAACAGCGGCTATCATCCACAAGGGGCGGTTGGGGTCATTTTTGGCAAGTGAAGCCAAACGAGACGGGGGGGTGTTTTTTTCTGTCATGCTGCTTAAGGTGCTTTTGGCCTTTATAGACTCCACGCGATCACCCTACTAAGCATAACCCGATACAGTGGCAGACCACAAGTGCCGCTATAGTCCCAGCGCTAAATTTCACAAATTTTTAGTGTCGTGTTGAGCCAAATTCAACGGCTGTACCAATCCCCTGCTGTACCGCTTGGTGATAGATATAGTGGGCGGCGGCAAGGTCCTCGACGGCTAACCCCAGCGATTTAAATAATGTGATTTCGGTGCGACTCTGCCGACCCGGAATCTGCCCCAACAAAATTTCGCCAATTTCGCCCCGGATATGGCTATCATCAACTGCGCCCGCTTGTTTAGGAATCAAGAAATCGCCTGCCTCATTCAACACCGACTCACGCCGATCCGCAAATAGGCTTGCTTTAAGCATCGCGGCGGTGTCCACTTCGCGGGCTTGACGGGCCGAAGCACCGACCACATTTAGATGTGCGCCATCCGACAGCCATTCGCCTTGCAGAACGGGTTGATTTGATGAGGTTGTGGTACAAATAATGTCCGCACCAAGTACCGCATCTTGGGCTGTTTCGGTCAATTCAACAGAGATGCGAAAGCGTGTTTGGGCCTGTGCTGCAAATTTCTCTCGATTTTCACGATGCCGACTCCATACCCGCACTCGTTTAATGGGCCGAGCCACCAACATCGCTTCTAGGTGGCTGATGGCCTGCACGCCTGTTCCCAAAATGGCAAGATCGCTGGCATCTTCACGAGCCAAGAGACGGGTGGCGACTCCACTAACAGCGGCGGTGCGAATAGTGGTGATTTCACTGGCATCCATTAGGGCGAGAGGGCGTCCGTAGGTTGTGTCAAAAATCATCACTGCGCCCATATGGGATTCATATTCGGTGTTCATGTTCCCCGGCATCACGCTGATGACCTTAATCCCCATTACGTCCGGGGCGATGGCGGGCATAGCCACTAAGAGGCCGTGTTTATCGGGCAGCCACGTAAAGGTTCGTAGTGGATTTTGCATCTCCCCACGTCCCAGCGCTTGCAATGCTTCTGCCATCACATCCATACAGGCGGACATTGGCAAAAGTTGACGTACTTGTGCCGCATTGAGAATCAATAGTTCCATGAGTTTCTATTCCCTTGAAAAAGGTATCTTTGTCAAAAAACAAAAAAGCCAACCGACGGAGGTTGACTTGGTGTGGGCGCCGAGGGACTCGAACCCACGACCTCACGGATGTGAACCGTGCGCTCTAACCAGCTGAGCTAGGCGCCCATACATGATAATTTATGGTAAACAGTATTTTATCATTGAGTCCGCCTGATAGCAAGAGATAACCCGTCCATGAAAAAATGAGAATTTTGGTAAGACACCAACCTGCCTGCCACTTCTAATGTAACATGGGTGGAGTCAAATGCTTTCAAAATATACGACCCAAAAAACGGATAGACGCCCCTCAATTACTCATTTAGAATAGAACATTATAGCTACTTTCCCATCCACCTATCTTTGAACACCGTCACAACTGAAAGGTATTCACCATGAAGCAGTGGGCGCAATTTTGGGCTTTGGCATTGATTTGGGGGTCATCCTTCCTGCTTATCAAAATCGCTGTTGATGAAGTCGGGGCATTTCCGCTGGTATCGGTGCGCTTGGGGGTAGCTGCCATCATTTTTATGGCCTATATGATCGTAACCGGGCGCAAATTTCCCTCGGAGCGCAAAGACCAGTTGGCGCTGCTGTTTGTCGGCATTTTTAACACCGCCGTCCCGTTTTTCCTCATTTCATGGGGCGAAACCGAAATTGACAGCGGTTTGGCGACGGTGCTGAATTCAACCGTGCCCCTCTCCACCCTGATTATTGCCCATTTTGCCCTTGCCGATGAAAAACTCAATCGCGCCAAAGTGACGGGATTGGTGGTTGGCTTCTTGGGGGTATTTGTACTGGCCTCACGCAGTATTGGCGAGAGCAGCGGGTCACTGTTGGGGCAAGGCGCGGTTTTGTTGGGCAGTGCTTCCTATGCTGTCGCCGTCAATGTCCTCCGCCTGCGCTTGCGTCATATGGATCAGTATGCGGTAGCGGGGTGGAGTGTGGTTATTGGCGCGGTGGCGATTATCGCGGCGACCCTGTTGACCGTTCACCCATTGCCCAATCCTGCCGAAATTGACACGGTAGCGATTTTGGCAATGCTAACGCTCGGCGTCGTGAATACCGTGCTGGCCTACTTCCTATTCTATAAACTGATTAAAGAATGGGGCGTGCGTGCTTCGCTGGTGACCTATGCTATGCCTCCTATCGGGGTGACATTGGGCTTTTTGCTGTTGGATGAAAAGATAGATTGGCGCTTAATTGTCGGCGCGACCCTCATTCTGTTTGGCATCGTGGTGGCAAAAGCACAAAAACCGATGACCCTGCTAATTCCGGTGCGAACCCGTCTGGCGGGGTTATTGGGAGTTGGGCGTTAATAGTGCGGAGAATTGTGTGAGGCGGTACAATCGTTGCCCATAAATCTATTCATTCTAGGAAAAGTGTTATGGGTTATATGATTGGGGTTGACGGCGGCGGTACAGGAACCGTCGGCGTCTTAACCGAAGAAGATGGCACGATTATTCATTCTGTCACCGGGCCAGCCTCAAATTACCACGCCGTAGGACGTGACAGTGCCCAAGCCGCCCTCCATCAAGTGGTCAAAGACCTGCTTCAGGGCGCGGGCAAATCTTTAAGCGATTGCAAAGTAGCGGTTTTTGGTATCGCCGGGTTGAACAACGCCGATGATACCGTGATGTACCAAGAGATGATGCGGCCACTCGGTTTGGGTGGTGAAGTCATCATGGAAAACGACATCGTAATCGCATGGGCTGCTGCAACTGCTTGTCAGCCGGGGACGGTAGTCATTGCCGGAACAGGCGCATCTGCCTTCGGGGTAAATGCCAAAGGGGAGCGCCATAAAACACTCGGTTGGGACTATATCCTTGCCGATCAGGGCAGTGGTTATTCCATCGGCCTTGCGGGGTTAAAAGCTGCCATTAAGGTTTGGGATGGGCGCATTGAAAAATCGCTCATTTTGCAGGCCATGTTAGACCACTATCAACTGAAATCTGCTGAAGAAATGCTAATCTTGGCCTACAGCCCCCAATTTGGCAAACCGGAAATCGCCAGTTTTGGGCGTGAGATTGCCGCCTGTGCCGAGGCCGGGGACGAAGTGGCCCAAGATATTTTGCGGTGGGCAGGCGAAGAATTGGCCCAATCGGTGGTCGCCGTCATCAAGCGGCTTGGGATGCAAAATGAGGCGTTTGTCTGTGGTTTGGTCGGCGGTACGTTTCGCGCTGGCCCTTATCTGCTGAATCCATTTAATAAGGGGGTTCATACGGTTGCGCCCAAAGCGACCATCGAACCCGTCCGCTTCCCGCCCGTTGTTGGGGCAATTTTGATGGCCCATTATACACATGGTTCGTTGACGCCTGCGGTATTGGAAGAGCTTCAGCGCAACGATAACCAAATTGCCCGCTGGAAATCATCGTAGAATCCATCCCATGCAAATCGGCATTCTCATCCCCGGCTTTTCGGCGGATGAAAGCGACTGGTGTATTCCGGTCTATCTGAATCTGGTGCGTGAATTGGCCCGTCACCATCAAGTACGGGTCTTTCCCATTCGTTATCCCTATACCCAAGTTCCCTATACCGTTTATAACGCCCTTGTGCTGCCGACTGGCGGTGGGTCGTATACACGCGGCTTAGCCCGTTGGCGCGTTCTGCGGCGCACGCTGGCTTTGATTGAAGCCCAACATGCGCTGCGCTCCTTTGATGTGCTCCATGCGGTTTGGGCCGACGAAACAGGTGTAGTAGCAAATTGGGCAGGCGAAAAACTAGGCATCCCAACGGTGGTTAGCGTCGCAGGGGGTGAATTGGTTGGCTTCCCCGATATTGACTATGGCCTGCAAAATGGCCGAGTCACCCGCCGTTTGGTAGAACGGGCACTCATGGGTGCAACCCGGATCGTCGCCCCGTGTGATTATTCGGTGTTGATGGCGCTCGATAAGTTGCCCCCAGAGCGAGGGGAAACTCTGCGGAAAGTGCCGTTGGGGGTGGACGCAGATTTATTTAAACCACCTGCCCAAGAATTGGATTGGCGACCCCGCGAGTTTTTACATGTCGGGTCGCTTGTGCCGATTAAAGATCAAGTGACGTTGCTTCACCTCATTGCCAAGCTGCCCAATGCGACACTGGATATTGTGGGGGATGGCCCACTGTATCCCCAATTAGAAGCCTTGACGCATGAACTTGGTATCGCGGATCGGGTGGTGTTTCATGGTGCGGTATCACATGAAAAATTACCCGCCTACTATCAAGAAGCCCGCTTTCTATTGATGACCTCTCGGCATGAGGCCTTTTGTATGGCGGCGCTTGAAGCATTGGCATGTGGGGCGGGGGTGATTGGGACAGCCGTCGGAGTGCTGCCAGAAATCGGCATGACGGCACCGGTTGGGGATGTAACCGCTTTACAAGAAATTGTGATTGGACGGACGCGCAAACATGCCCAATTGCAGCGGGCACGGTATCGCATGTTGGTCGAGACAACCTATACGGTCAAACATATGGCGGATGGGTTGCTAGAAGTCTATGAGGAGGCGTGTAGCGATTTTAAAAAATGACTCACCTCCATTGAAAGCACTTATTGAATCCAGCGGGCGACCTTTGAATCCGTCCCCAGTACCTCTGGCACTTCGACAATTTTGTCAATCACCGCGTCCATTGAAGCAATATCTTCACCCTCGACAATCGCGATAACATCTGGTGTCCCGAACAGCGCGTCGGCTTTAACCACCCCCGGAATGGTGCGAATAGCTTGTACGACCTTACGAGGATGCTGTGTGGTAATGAAGATATAAGCCCAAACTTTCATAAACACCCCTCCATTGACAGGAAATGTGTGAGAATAGAGGGGGTATTATAGTACAGGTGTTCTTGTATTCGAAGGGCGCATTCAGGCCGAATACAACTCCTGAAGGTAATTTTTGACCACCGACAGCCGATAATAACCATAATGGTCGCAGTCCGGCACGATGAATAATTTTCCCTGTGGCAAAGTACGATACAGTTCCAAAAAATCCTCAGCTGCGACCACCGGGTCACGATCCCCGCCGATGAGATGCACAGGAAAATTGAGATACTGAAAATCGGCGAGTTGAAATTCCCAACCGACTGAACCGCCATTTTGGGGATCGAATACGGCTTTGACGATTCCAGTGCGGCTTTCGGGTGGGCCTGCCAAAATCGCTACCTGTTCGGCAGTCGGACGGCGATGATTGGCCCCAATCATGACCAGCGATTTAAAGCGTTCTGGCGCTTCGACAGCTAACCCCAACAGCACTGCCGCTCCCAAACTGTAGCCAATAGCATGAAAAGAATCTAAGTGCAGGGCATCTATAAACTTTCGCATATCGGCAATGAGACGGGGCATATGGTAATCAGCGGCAGGGTTGGGTGTATTGCCATGTCCGCGCTGGTCAGGGGCAAGGATGCGATAGCCGCCATTTTTGGGAAATGTCCAACTCATGAGCTTACCGCGTGCAGTGGTAGCGTGCAGCGCCAATAGGATTTCTGGCCCGCCCGATTGTTCTTCGTAGTAGAGAGGCAAATCATCTAATTGGATGGTTGGCATAGGGTTTGATACTCTTGCTGAGTTGTTAAAAGGCCTGTACATTTATGTAAAATGTAGGCTAAATTCAGATACAATAAATCATAGTGGTCAAATGCCAGAATTACCAGAAGTAGAAACCGTAGTACGGGGTGTCCGTCCAAATTTGGAAGGGCGCACCATCACCGATGTATGGCTAGATTGGCCGCGTGGTTTGGTCGGGCCAGCCCCGGAGGTTTTTGTTGAACGCCTCAAGGGTCAGCGCGTGCAAGACATTACCCGACGTGCCAAATATATTGTCATTCGGCTGGATGCGGATTATCTGTTGATCCACCTTAAGATGACAGGGCGTTTATATGTTGTGCCCGATGATTTTGAAGAGCACGCCGACCAGTGGGTACATTTCAAATTTCAGTTAGACAATGCCCATCAACTCCGCTTCTCGGATTCGCGCAAATTTGGGCGGGTCTATCTAATTGAAAATGTAGAAGAGATAACGGGGGCGCTTGGCCCAGAACCATTATCGGATGAATTTACGGTAGGCGTTTTTAGGGAACGACTCTCCAAACATAAGGGGACAATCAAACCCTTATTGTTAAATCAGGCATTTGTGGCCGGGGTGGGGAATATTTATGCCGATGAGTCACTCCATATCGCCCATATTCTCCCCACACGTAAGGCCGAATCGTTGACCGCATCTGAAGTAGATGCCCTCTGGCAGGCTATTCGTCAGGCGTTGGCAAATGGCCTTGAGCGCGAAGGGGCGAGCGTCAACTGGTATCGTAAACCAGATGGCAGCAAAGGTAGCGCCCAAGAGAGTTTGTTTGTCTATGGGCAAACAGGTCAAGTGTGTAGAACCTGCCAGCAGGCAGTAATTGAAAAAATCGTCGTAGGACAGCGTGGGACCCATTTTTGCCCCAACTGTCAGAAATAGGCGGCTTTGAAACAGTATGCAAGGCGATTCTTCGTTCAATGATTTCTTAACACAGGGGCCAATTATCAGGCTGGCAATTACCACCTGCTTTTTTGGTCTGTTGTGGTTAAGTGCCGTATTTATGGTCAATCGGCGCAGTGCCGAACGACGGCGGCGTAAGCAAGAGGGCTTGCCCCCACTGCCGAACGCATTTAGTCAACTCACGAGTGCCCTCCGGCGGGTGAGTCAAAATTCCGTTACTCCCATGCAACCGCAAACGGCCAGTGCCTCGTCGGGCTATGCTTCTAAAGTGCCGCTGCCCGACCTCAATATGTTGACCAGTGACCTGCCCGAACCGGACTTTGATAATTTTGTGGCGATGGTAGATCAGATTCAACAAGCGCCCTCTGCTGTTGCACCCAAACCCGCCAGTTCTTTCGCTGCATCGGATACCCACGAAGGAGAATTTGAGGAAATAAAGATGACCAATCAATCTTCTGGCAATGAATTCGTCGGTAATGACCCCCGTCGCAGCACCAGCACGCTTTATATTGCTGGTAGTAACGAAATTCCAGCCGATGCGGTTGAGGTCATGCGGGTCTGGCGAGATGTCAGCGACGGCTCACTTATTATTCAGATGAACGGCAAGGTTTTTCAGACAGTGGGTGAGATGCAGGATCGTGGTCTTGCCAAACGTTTTATCAGCCTTGTCCGTGATTTGGCGCAGATGGCGCGTGTCGGCGCTCAGGCGGTTGGGTTGCCCGTTCCCAATTTTGATTCAACGGCCTCGGTTGTTTCGGAACAGGGGGCATGGGCCGCACCCAAAACACCTGTCAATCTACCCACGTCTACTAGCCCGCGTCCTAGCCAAGATTATTCCACTATGGAACCGCCATTAATCGTGACGGGTTTGGATCAAGCCCCGCCGGCCAATAATACGATTGCTGGACAAATTGAGGAACTACTGCAATATCGTCTGATGCAAAATTCGATGTTCCAACACCGCAGCATTCACGTTCGCGCCAATCCTGATAACACCATTCGGATTGAGGCCGACGGACGTACCTATCAACATGTGGATGAGGTGGTGGATGTGGATGTGCGCGAATTCATACAGTCGGTGATTCGTGAATGGGAAGCCCGCCAGTAAGCAGTTTTTGACAATCCCGATGCCCAAATAGCACCGCTCACCAAAATCGGCGGTGTTTTTATTTTCGTGGGGGCGCGGAAATTTCTAATACGATTCAAGTCTTGCCACTGGAAGGGCTATGTTATAATTTTTCGGTGCGCTTTTTGCCAAACATCGTTGTATTTATCAAGAGCGCCATCCCTTCAAATAAGTGAGTGCGGGAATTCTATGGTCAAGAAACTTATCAAATCAATCTTCGGGGATCCCAACGAAGGAAAACTGAAGCGTTACCGCCAAAAAGTTGAAGAAATCAACGCACTGGAACCCCAGTTGCAAAAAGAATCTGACGAGCAGCTACGCCAACGATCACTTAAACTGCGTGAGAATCATCAATCTGGTACCCCATTGGACGATTTGCTGGTAGAGGCTTTTGCGTTGGTACGCGAAGCCAGTCGCCGCACCATTGGTCTACGCCATTTTGATGTGCAGTTGATCGGAGGGATGGTGCTGCATGAAGGCAACATTGCGGAAATGCGGACGGGGGAAGGGAAAACACTGGTCGCCACCCTGCCGCTCTACCTTAACTCACTGACCGGACGTGGCTCACATCTGGTCACGCCCAATGACTACCTCTCCAAAGTCGGCTTGCAGCAAATGGGGCCGATTTATCATTTCCTCGGTGTTTCGGCGGGGGTGATTCAAAGTAGCGCCCAACAGCGAGGGTCGTTTCTATATGACCCAGATTTTCATAGCAACGATGAACGCTATGAAAATCTGCGCCCGGTTACCCGCAAGGACGCCTATAATGCCGATGTTACCTATGGCACGAATAACGAGTTTGGCTTCGACTATCTACGCGATAACATGGTGCGTGATCTCCGTGAAAAAGTGCAGCGCGGGCATTACTTTGGTATCGTGGACGAAGTAGACAATATTTTGATTGATGAAGCGCGTACCCCGTTGATTATCTCCGGTACGGCCTCCGCCCCGTCCGATCTCTATCAGTTGTTCGCCAAAATCGTGAAACCCCTAAAACCCTCATCTGATGCTTCGGTGGAAAATGAAGAACCCGATGGCGATTACGTTTTGGATCAGCGCACCAAAGGTGTTTATCTGACCGAGCAGGGCGTTGAAAAAGTGGAACGAGCTTTCAAAACGTCGGGTCGGATGGTGGGGGATAATCTTTACAGCCCTGATAACGCCGATGTGATTCCTTATCTCGATAATGCCCTGCGTGCGAATGTCGCCTATGAAATTGACCGGGATTACATCGTGGATGAGGGCGGCCAAGTCGTCATCGTAGACGAGTTCACCGGGCGTTTGATGCACGGGCGGCGCTTCTCCGAAGGGCTGCATCAGGCGATTGAAGCAAAGGAAAATGTCGAAGTCCAGCGCGAAAACGTGACACTTGGTACGATCACCTTCCAAAACTATTTCCGTATGTACGAGAAATTGGCGGGTATGACGGGTACGGCTATGACCTCACTGGCGGAATTTCGCCAGATTTATAACTTGGATGTGGTCGCCATTCCCACCCACCGCCCAGTTATCCGCGACGATAACCAAGATGTGATTTATATGACTGAGGCCGCCAAATTTAACGCGGTGGTCGAGGATATTCGGGAGCGTCAGCAGCAGGGTCAGCCTATTCTGGTGGGTACGGTAGCGATTGAAACCAGCGAACACCTCAGCAAATTGCTGAAAAAAGCGGGTATTGAACATACCGTCCTCAACGCCAAGCAGCATTTCCGCGAGGCCAATATCATTGCCCAAGCGGGTCGCCCCGGCGCGGTCACGATTGCGACCAATATGGCGGGTCGCGGGGTTGACATTTTGCTCGGTGGCAACCCAGAAGGGATGGCGCGTGCCGATTTACAGAGTCAAGGGCTTGATCTGACCCAGCTTGAGCCAGAAGTATGGAATGCGACACTCGAAAAAGCCAAACAACAAGCTGCCCGTGACCGAGAAGTTGTTTTGGAGGCCGGGGGCTTGTACGTATTGGGTACAGAACGCCACGATGCCCGTCGCATTGACAATCAGTTACGTGGTCGTGGAGGCCGTCAGGGGGACCCCGGTGAAAGCTGCTTCTATCTCAGCCTTGAAGATAACTTGATGAAACGCTTCGGGGCAGAACGGGTGCGTGGCTTTATGCAGTGGGCTGATATCCCCGAAGACCAACCGATCCAGCACAGTTGGATTAGTAAATCCATCGAACAGGCCCAAGAGCGCGTTGAAGCGTATTATTTCGATATTCGCAAGCGCGTTTTGGAATATGACGATGTGGTCAACAAGCAGCGTCAGGCCATGTATAAACAACGTAACGAAATTTTGACCGCTGACCCCGCCACCCTGCGCGAGAAGATTCATCAGATGGTCGCCATTGAAATTGGGGAGTTCTGCAAGACGTATCTGGTGGGTGAACGCGATGAATGGGATTTGGATGAAGTCTATCGTCAAGCCCTAACCATTTACCCTGTTCCGCCGGAAATCACACCCGAAGTCCTTGAGGCCCAGAACAGCGCCGAAGATATTGAAGTTCTACTCCTCAAAGGTGCGCTGCAAGCCTATGACCGCAAGACGGAAGAACTGGGTGGGCCAGAAAATATGGCACAGGTGGAGCGTCAGGTCATTTTGCAGGCGATGGATTCACTGTGGGTGCGTCACCTGACCGACCTTGATGTCCTACGCGAAGGCATTGGCCTGCAAGCAATTCGCCAGCGCGACCCACTGGTAGAGTATAAGATTGAAGGTTTCCGTATGTGGCAAGACCTTCAAAACGAAATTCAATCCACGCTTGTTCGGAATATTTTCCGCGTCGAGATGGCGCGTCGCCAAGAACAAAAGGTCTCGAATGTACGCGAGGGCCAGCAAATGCTTGATCCAGCAAGTGTCAGGACAAACGCGCCAACCGCGGCACCTGAACCCACTCGTGCTACCAACCGACCGGGCCGAAATGATCCCTGTTGGTGTGGGAGTGGCAAGAAATATAAACACTGCCATTACGAATCCGACCAGCAAGACCGCCAGCCTGTTGCTCGGACGCAAACTAAATCAGCCCCGCCCAGCCGCCGTCGTTAGTTCATTCAATACCACTGTTAGGGGAGGGTGGGATACTCGCCTTCCCCTATCCAACACCCTCACCATATGGAAATGGTTGCATTTTTCAAACATCATAGGCGACCATCAAAAAGCCGCTATAATTGACTTAATCTAGGGTGTAATAGCAGATTTAACGTGGAAACTAGGATTAGGTGGTGATGGGGAGTAATCAAGAGGAACTGACGAGCCGCTTGATGGATGATATAGACCCCGACTTGTTGGAGTTTATCCAATTACGGGTCAATACATTTATCAAATGGGATTTGGTGCAGTTTTTCCACCGCAATCCGCATACCACTGATTTGTCCAACCAAATTGCCCAATATATTGGACGCGACCCCCGCATTGTTGCGCCAGAACTCAAAGCACTAGCGGCATCCGGCGTATTACATGAAGAAGAACTTCAAGGAATGCGCATTTATACCCTCACTCCCGATGACGACATGCGTCAACGCATTGCCCGGTTTGTAGAGGCTTGTGAGGATCGCCAATTTCGCCTCAAAGCCATCTATCATGTCATTAAAGGGCTGCATTGATGACACCTAGCATCCCAAATTTGCCGCGTTTGGCAACTGGTATCAGCGGTTTGGATGCTATGCTGCAAGGCGGCTTTTTGCCCCGCACCGCCAATTTGATTGAGGGCGCCCCCGGCACAGGCAAAACCACGCTGGGGATGCAATTTATCCATCACGGCATTGCGGCGGATAATGAAGCGGGACTGATTTTGACCTTCGAGGAATTTCCTATCCATTATTATCGGGACGCACTGGGTTTTGGCTGGGATTTTCAACACTATGAAAAAGAAAACCGCCTGCGTGTGGTCATGACCAGCCCCGAAGTCACCTTGAGTGATTTGCAGCGCCTCGGTGGGATTTTGGAAGCGCACGCCTCTCAAATTGGCGCACGCCGGGTTTTGATTGACAGTATCAGTCATTTTGAGCGTATCAGTAGTGACCCAGTGACGCTCCGCACGCTGGTTTATCAGTTTATCAATGTTCTCAAGCGTTTGGGCCTGACTGCTGTTCTGACCCGTGAAAATCCGGCCCTGTTGGGTGAGACACCAGAGGATGAAGAAGACCTTGCGTTTATTGCCGACAGCTACATTATGCTGCGCTACGTGGAGATTGAAAGTGCCCTTGCCAAAGCCCTCTTGGTACTAAAGCAGCGCGGCAGCAATCATGCCCGTGACATTCGGCAGTATCAAATCGGGGCATCTGGTATTGTGGTGCAAGAGCCGTTTGAAGGGGCACAGGGCGTAATGAGTGGCAGTCCGGTGATGACCATGCGAGACGCTTTCCAAAAAGCATTTTTTGCATCCAAACATCGTCCGCCAGAAAAATCATAGGTGAACCTTGAGCCTAAATTTAAACCAAATTCTTTTATTTATCAGTTGGTTTGCTGGAACGGGCCTTATTTATATATTGGCTCTAATCGCACGATTTTATGAGATCAATTCGGGTGAAAAGACCTATTACCGCTTTTTTGCAGCACCTCCCATTGTATTTGGCGCGGCGACGGCGCGTTATTCGAGTTTAGATCAATGGGGTGGCGATTGGCTTGGGGATGTATTACTCTTTGCAGGGGGGGCGGTCTTATTAGGGTTGTGTTATCATCTGTATCATCGCATGACCAGTGGACGACCATAAACCGATGAAAGTCCTCACACTTCTAAGCTCTCTTGCTCCTATTGCCATCACCATTATGCTGGTCATTTTTGCCGAGTTAAGCCGTCGGTTGGGGGCAGTTGTCAAAACGGCTCCGTTGTACCGATGGTTCTATGTTGCGGCGGTACTGACATTTTGTAGTTCGGTGGTACGACTCCTCAGCATTGAGTTTTCACAGCGAGATTTTGAATATTCAACCGGGCAGGAAATTGCTGCCTATGCCTATGCGTTCCCATTGATGATTGGATTATTGCTGGCTTTATGGGTTGCATGGCGCTATTGGGGATGGCTGATATATGCAGGAGAAGGAGACTCCCCAGCATAAGGCATCGTAAAAAATCGCTCATAGAATTTAGGTCTTTATTGGTAATGATATGACCGCTTCAAAAATTGTGTCGAATGGTGTCTATCCTACATCCACTGCCGTAGTGCTTTTGGTGGATGTGAGCGGCATCATCCACTTTGCCACTGAAGATATAGAGCAATTATTGGGTATTCACGGATCAGCAGTGATCGGTAAATCCCTTTTTGACTTAATGCCGCCAGAAAAACAAGCACCAAGCCGCCACGAATGGTCAACGTTCGTTCAGCACATTTTGGCTGAAGGACATCATGCCCACAATTTCCAGACGATTTTAGTCGAAGGCACTGGCCGAGCTTTGCAGGTTCGTCTGAGGGTGACTCCCGTAGCTAATCGGGATGAATTGCTGGTGCAGATCGAAAGTGAAACCAGCAACATTGAACATGCCCAAACCATTGCCCTGCAAAAAGTGATTTCAGCAATCACGACCCTCGACATTCGGGAAATACTAGACCTGATTTTGGATCAAGCAACTTATTTTATCCCATCGGACGGTGCGGTTATTGTGGTTGAGGTCAACGACGATTTGCATCTCGTGAGCGAACGGGGGTATTTCGAGTGGAAAGGTGTTCACTCAACCTATCCCTCGGCGGAAGTTATGCGGGCAGAAACCACCCGAATTTTGCGCGAAACTCGCCGCCCCCTGATTATTGATGACTGCCAAAACGACCCACGCTGGCAGGTGCTGGGGGCTGAACCCTCCATTGCAAGCTGGTTAGGTGTGCCGCTCGTCTTCCGGGATACCTTTTTGGGGATGCTGCATCTCTATTCGTCAACGGCCCATTCATTTAATCAGAACGATGCTAATCTCGCCATGAGTTTTGCCGCAGAAGCGGCAGTTGCCATTCACAACACACGGCTGTATGAAGAAGCCCAAACCCGTGCCCAAATGCTCGAAACCCTGAATGATTTAGGGGTCGCCGTGAGTCGTTTGGATTTACATGGGGTCTTGGAAGTTGCCTATCAAAAACTGAGTCAGGTGATGGACACCCGCAGTTTTTATATTGGTGTTTATAATCCGGAAACGCGCCAATTTTGGCTGACGCAGACCTATGATGATGGTCAGCGCATTGACGACCTTGTGACGCCGATTGAGGAAGAAACCGGGCTGGTGGGATGGGTATTTCATAACCGCAAACCGTTGATTATTCATGACGACAATCAAGACCTCTATCCTATTCCACCGATTACCTATGGCGGCGATACTCGCAGCCTTGTTATTTTGCCATTGATGGTGCAGGATGAATTTGTTGGCGTGATTTCGGTACAGAGCTATATCCCGAATCGTTTTAATGAGCAGGACATTGCGGTGCTGCAATCCGTCGCCAGCCCCTTAGCAATTGCGATTCGGAATGCGCAGCTATATGAAAATGCCAAGCGTCGCCTAACGGAAGTATCGGCGCTCCATGAGTTGGCTCAAACCGTCACCAGTACCAACACCACCGAGTCCATTAGTCAAATGGTCGTCAACAGCCTTCATGCGATTTTTCAATGTCAGGCCAGTGCGCTTTTGTTAGTTGAGGGTGACGAAGTGATTCTCAAGGCATCATCTGGTATCGCACCCGAATACATCCCACTCGCCGCACGGTGGGAAATTGGCAAGGGGGTCGCTGGTAAAGTCGTCGAAACGGGCCAAACGATCTATATTCAAGATGCCCTGTTGATACCTGATTTTATATATGTGGAACCGACCCTACGTTCCATGTTGGCTGTGCCGCTCAACTTCAACGATCAGGTCATTGGGGTGCTGTCCATTGATAGTGATACGCCCCACGCCTTTACTGCCGACCATGAGCGTGTCTTGAATATTGTAGCTGCACAGGTCGCCGCCGCGATTGAAAATGCTCGACTTTTACAAGAGACCCGCCAGCGAACGGCTGAATTGGAAGATGCCTATCGCCGATTGCAGTCGCTGAATGAATTTCGAGAAGAGTTGGTACACAACATCAGCCACGATTTACGTTCCCCGATGACGTTTGTCAAAGGTTACATTGAACTCATGCGGGAACTCATGCTTGGCCCGCTAACCGATGAACAGAACAATGCGCTGGAAGTGATTGACCGAAAATCGGACGCGATGCTGCGGTTGATCAATGAAATATTGAAGATGAAGGATATTCGCCCCGATACGCTCGAATTCGTCGAGGTCGATCTCTGCGACCTTGTTCAACAGCATATCGAGCAAGCGCGGTTGTCCTATGCGGATAGTGGCGTTATTTTTGAGCCAGCCCCTCGGCAAGACCCGCTGATGGTGCGCGTTGATTTAGATAAAATGGATCGTGTATTGGAAAATTTGGTCGCTAATGCGGTCAAGTTTTCCGAGGCGGGTGGGCACGTCCGCATCTATTGTGAGCCAAGCGAAGATCGCCGTCATGGACGGGTGATTGTGCAAGATGAAGGTATCGGGATTCCCGGTGATAAATTAAATTACGTGTTTAAACGGTTTTTTCAGATAGATACTCCCGATGGTAAACCTTTGGAAAGCGGTATCGGGATTGGCCTCTCCATTGTGAAACAAATTGTAGAGGCGCACGATGGCAAAATCGAAGTGGAAAGCGAAGTGGGCAAGGGCAGCAAGTTCTGGTTCACCCTGCCGCTTCGAGAAGGGTAAACGAGAGCAGTGGCGTTTGAAGTGACGGATGCCATTCAACGCGATTCCGACACATGGCGGGCACTCAAAGCGATGCCAAAGATTGAACTCCACCGCCATTTGGAGGGGTCTATTCGCTTGGATACGTTGGTCGAGGTTGCCAAGCAGTATGATATTCCACTGCCTGCTTATGATGTGGATGGGTTGCGCCCCCATGTCCAAGTGACTCGTGATGACCCGCCGACCCATCAACGATTTTTGAGTAAATTTAGTATCCTGCGGCAATTTTTTGTGGCCGAGGAAGTGATTCGACGGGTGGCTTGTGAAGTCGTGGAAGATGCCGCCGCTGATAACATCCGTTATATGGAACTGCGCTTCACCCCGTTTGCGTTGGCAAAATGTATGGATTTCCCGCTGGCCGAGGTTATGACATGGGTCAATGAAGCTGTGAGCGCGACTGCCAGCAAGCTAGGCATTCAGGTGGGTTTGATTGTCGCTATGAACCGTCATGAAAGTGTTGCGATTGGGGAACAAATGATGCGTCTCGCTGTAGATTTTTTAGGACGTGGCGTGACGGCGGTAGATTTGTGTGGCAATGAAGCGGGCTATCCTGCCGATGCCTTTACCTCCATTTTTTTAGAGGCCCATCAAGCAGGTTTAGGGGTGACGATCCACGCGGGTGAATGGGCTGGCGCGGAAAATGTGATCTATGCAATTGAGCAACTCCATGCCCGTCGCATTGGTCATGGGGTGCGTGCTATCGAGAATCCGGTTGCCTTGCAATTGGCACAGGATTACGGCGTTTGCCTTGAAGTTTGCCCGACCTCCAATTTACAGACAGGGGTGGCGGCCTCAGTTGACCAACATCAGTTGTTGAATCTACGTTCGTTGGGTCTCAATGTCACCCTTAACACCGACGACCCGACGGTGAACAACACGACGCTGACCGATGAGTATGCGCTGGCGGTGCAAGGGCTGGGTTTCCCTATTGAATATCTTCAGCAGTGCGTCCTCAATGCGGTGCAAGGAGCGTTTTTGTCACCCAATGAAAAAGCAGCCCTCGAAGCTGAATTTAGAACGGCATTTAATGGGCAGGTGTTATAATCCCCACAACCAATGAATTATTCAAAATTCCCCGCAAGGATTGTGCATGTTCAAATTAGATCATGATACTTTTACCGTGCATGTGTTTAGTGACGGCGAGGTGAAGGTGGATTGCGGTGGCCCTTTTGGGCTTGTGCCGCGTATGTTATGGAGTCGCTATCAGACGCCCGACGCGAACCACATGCTGCCAATGTGCCTCAATAATCTATTGATTCAGGCACATGGCAAAAACATCTTGGTAGATGTGGGGCTAGGCAGCAAATTAACCCCCAAAATGGAGGCCCAATGGCAGTTGACGCATCCCAACGGCACTTTGATTGAAGGGCTGGCACGAGTGGGATTAAAACCCGCTGACATTGACTTGGTGATTAACACCCATCTTCATGCCGACCATGCCGCAGGGAACACGATTTTGGGCGAAGGCGGTCAAATCTTACCCACCTTCCCAAATGCCGAGCATGTCGTCCAGCGCCGTGAATATGAAGATGCGATGCGCCCTAATGAACGTACTGCGGCCACCTATATCGCCGCGAATTTTGAGCCACTGATTAAAAATGGACAGATGCGGCTATTGGAAGAGGACACCGAAATTATGCCGGGGATTTGGGGCGTGGTGACACCGGGTCATACCCCCGGCCATATGAGTGTCGTGATTGACAGCGGGGGTGATCATTTATTGTTTACCTGCGACCTTGCTACCTATGCCGTTCACTTTGAAAAATTGGGGTGGATGACGGCCTATGATGTTGAGCCGTTAGTAACGCTAGAGACCAAACGTAAATGGCAGCAGTGGGCATGGGAAACCAACGGGATTATAATTTTTCCGCATGATGTCACCCTGATGGCGGCCCGCCTCAGCCAAGACGAGGCTGGTAAACCCAAACTCATTCCATTGACTGAAGCCGAGGGCGCTTGCTATTCTTGAAGCATTGCATCGAACATTTAGCCTAGTCTAAAGAAAGTCAGCCATCCATGCAGTCAAACGGTTTTTATGTTCCAAAACGTGTTATGGTCATTATGGCCCACCCCGATGATATTGAGTTCTCCTGTGCCGGAACAATTGCCCGTTGGGTCAAAGGCGGGGCGAAAGTTTGTTATGTCTTGGTCACGAGTGGGGATGTCGGGATTGCCGATTTAACCCTGACCCGTGAGCAGGCTCGTGATATTCGAGAAGTGGAGCAAAGGGCTGCCGCCGCCAAAGTCGGGGTCGAAGAGGTGGTCTTTTTGCGCGAACCCGATGGCATGTTGGTGAACACGCTCGACCTTCGCAAACGCTTGGTACGCGAAATCCGCCGTTACAAACCAGATGTGGTGGTCTGCCAAGACCCTACGGCCTTTTTTGTCTCCAACACCTATATCAATCATCCCGACCATCGTGCGGCGGCAGCAGCAGCGGTGGATGCGGTATTCCCGGCGGCGGGTCAACCCCATATTTTTCAAGAATTAGAAACCGAGGGCTTGTCGGCGCATAAGGTCAAAAAGGTGTATGTTTCGACGTGGCGTGAAGCCGATACCTATGTCAACATCAGCGACACGATTAATCTAAAAATCGAAGCCCTGTTTGCCCACAAGAGCCAGATGGATGAGATGATTCGTCAAGGTCGTGGTAAATTGGAAGATATTGGCAAATGGGTACGGGACTGGTCATCCGAACGCGGGCAAGGTAAAGAGATGGCCTATGCCGAATCGTTTAAGGTGGTAACACTTGAAGAAGACACGCCAGAGCAGGTGACTGAAGGCGCGATTGTTGAGACAAATAGTTAACCAACTGGGCGGTAGCGATGCCGCCTAATCATTATTTCTATTGGGACGACTGATTTTATGACTGATACCCCATCATCCCCACTTCCGCCAAGCCATGACCCCGATGGGATTGATTGGTTGAATCAGTCCGCCCCGTTGAATCGTCCTTTAAATCCATCTGGCGTGCGTCCCACATCCACCCCACCGCCGAGCGAAGAGCCGGAGTTGGTGATGGAAGATGATCTACACCGTCCACGCCGCCGTGTGCCGATGGGTGCGCCGGACGTGCGTGTGCCCCCCTCTGCCGAGGAAGTTCGCCGTGCCCGTCGCGCTCAACGTGAAGCCCAAAAACGCTATCAAAAAGAGCACGAGCCACGTGAAAGCATGACGCGGGTACTGTGGCAGACCACTCGCATTTTTGCCATGACCTCCATTGCAGCCTTGCTCATGGCGACGATTTTTTCTTATTGGACACCCGATGATTTTCTATCGCCTGAATTCCGCGAGAAGATGCGGGTGGTCAATACGACTCAGCAGGCGGGTTCACCCTTAACGCTGGCAACTCCACTGCCTACACAAGAAACGGTGATCCGTGTCGGGATTATTGCAGGCCACAGCGGGCCACCGCAAGACCCCAGTTTTACGGAAGACCCCGGTGCGGTGTGTGATGAAAATAACGATGGGGTAGCCGAACTGCGCGAATTGGACGTCAACAGTGAAGTCGCTCGGTTGGTGGTCAATAAATTATTGGCAGAGGGCTATGAGGTGGATTTAATGCAAGAGTTTGACCCCCGCCTGCATGACTATCGGGCAGCGGCACTGCTTTCGATTCACACCAATGACTGTCGTAATTATGGGTTGGAAGCATCGGGCTATAACGCGGTTGGGCCAGCCGAGCGTGTCTTACGTGGCATTGATGAGGCCTTTGTCAACTGCGTGATAGACGAATATGGGCGCGTCACCGGACTCCCCCGCCATACCGGGGTAACAGTTGACATGACTTCGTATCATAATTTCAATGAAGTCTCGATAGACACCCCGGCGGTGATTATTGAGCTTGGTTTTATGTACATGGATCGCCAGATCGTCACCAATCAGCGCGATTTATTGGCAGAGGGTGTATTTCAAGGATTGATGTGTTTCTTAGAACCAGAAAATCGAGCGGGTTCCGTTCCTCCTACGCCGCCACCCGCCACTGTAATTCCTTAAAGATTGAGGGTGGTATGCGACAATTGGTCATGTATGTGCGGCGTAATTTTTGCCCCTATGTTGGGATAGCACGGCATGTTTTGGATGAACTCGGTGTACCCTATCGTGAAATTGATATGGATGTTGACCTTGCTGCACGGGAACGGGTGATTGAATGGACGGGCTTTTTGTCTGTGCCAACATTGGTGGTTGCTGAAATGGGAGAGGTTGTTCCCTATGAGCCTCCTACATACCTGCCACGCGGCCACAGTCCACGCGGGATTGATCGGGGTTCGATGATTACCGAAGCCACTGATTCTGAACTGACCCTCTGGTTGAACAAACACGGCCTGATTCCCGATGATGCCGCCGAAATGAAAGATGCCCTTGACCGGGGGGCGGATTAGGTGATAAGATTCTTTTAATTCAATAGCCGAAATGGCGGAATTGGCAGACGCGCTACGTTTCAGGGCGTAGTTCCTTTACAGGAGTCTGGGTTCGACTCCCAGTTTCGGCACTGAAATAAATCAATCCGGTTTTTAGCCGGATTTTTTTGTTTTCTTATGGACTTCCGATTTAGAATTCAAACAATATGGGCTGAACGTACTTGTTCAACCAATCAAAGGGAAAAGGGTTGGATGACAAAAAGGCGAGAAACGCCTGCTTAAGCTGCTGAAAGGTCGAACAGGTGTGAGTATGGCTGACCTGTGCGCGTGCCTGCGACCAGACATGCTCTTGCGGGTTGAGATGAGGACTGGCAGGTGGAAAAAAGAGCGTTTCTAATCTGGGATGGTCGGCCAAGACGTGGTTGACCGCTTCACCTTTATGCCAGTTGGCCCGATCCCACAGCAAGAGGATGGGTTGAGTCGGATAGCACAGGAGCAGGTCACGCAAGAAAGAGGCCGTGGTCTGTCCGCTCATCTCGGCAGTGGGTAAGGCAACCTCATGGCCGTTGCGCAGGTTGACCACCCCATAGTAATGTACATGGTCGCGCTGGGTAATCTGCCCGTCGGGATGCGCTTGCAAGAAGTCCGTCACTTTTTTTCGAGGTCGGCTTCAAACTCGGCTAAAGTCGCTTCGCTCGGACGTGAGCGATAGATTTTGGTGGTGCGTTGGTAACTAAACCCACTCTGGTGCAGCAGCTTTTGGTAGCTCGTCTCATCTTGGTAGACCACCCCAAACCACTGTTCGACGGCCACACGCAAGTCATTTACCGTCCAATACTCCCCATCGCTTAAGTGCAAATCGACCGGACGATATTGATGCAAGGATTGCTTGATCTGCTCACGCTGTTCATCGGTGAGTTTGTTGGCGTTCTGGCCTGTCCAGTGTGAGCGCAATCCGCTCACCCCTTGCCCCCGCCCCTACCATGTCTTGAATCGTGACCATCGGTACACCGCTTCCATACATGCGGATGGCCTGTAAGCGTTTCACTTCATGCACATCGCGCGTTTGTGCTTCGGCGCGGCGCAACTGCCCCATTTCCTGTTCCGTCAGTTCGAGTTGTCTTTTTGTCATCCCCTTGTATTACTTCATTTGGGTATGTTTTCGGAAGTCCAT